>NZ_BRXS01000008.1:192504-214120 GCF_030159095.1 Roseisolibacter agri | reverse complement strand
CACGCCGTCCCGCGGGCGATGACCGCTGGGCGATGACCGCTGGGCGATGACCGCTGGGCGATGACCGCCCGGGGCTCCGGTCTCGGGCTCGCCGCGAACTCGGGGCGACGGGCGTCCTCCCCGAGCACGTCCGACTGACGTCCGACCACGGGAGGCCCGGGACCCGGCGCGGCCCCCGGCGCGGGGCGCGGGCGGCGCCGGCGCCCGCCGGCGCCCGTCGGCGCGCCGGCCGGGGCGTGCGCGACCGCCGGGAACGCGCCGACCAGGAGCGGGTCCGGCGGCCACCCCTGCTCTCCCGTCCGACCGAGGTGCGCCGCCAGGTCGAGCACCCGCCACTCCTCGAGCGCGACCGCGACGCGGGCCGTGCCGCCGTCGAGCCGCAGGTCGAGGTCGTGGAGCCGCCCGATCTCCGCCAGCCCTTCGGACTTCGCCGTCCGTGGGCGAACGAGGCCGGCGCCCGGCCCGCGCTTCACGATCTTCGGCCCGCCAGCGCTCTGCGCGGGCGCCGCCGCGCCGGTCCCCGTCCGTCGTGCTCCCGCCACGCCTTCCCTCTGGTGAGAATCCCGCGGTGCCGGCGGTCTCAACTGGTCGGCGCCCGCTCAGGCGCTCGGGAATCGTAGCGACCTGCCCAGGGACCGGCGCCCCGAACGGCGATGCGGGGCTGGCCCGTGTGGACCGACCCCGCATCGTAATGCCGCTTACTCCGTCTACTGGCCGAGGAGGAGCGCGATCCTATGCGCCGCCAGGACCACCAGAACGTCTCGAGCGAATCGTGCACTCGCGCGCAGGGCCGCCCGCAGCCGGGCCTGCCAGGTGTTGTTGTGCATCGCCGTCACATGGACGGTCACAGCCTCGTGATCGAGACCAGCTCCAACCCAGTGTCGGTACACGCCTTACAATAACCCCGGATGGCCGGCATCCAAGCCGTCGCCCTCAGATTCGCGCGATGTGTCGTCTCGCAGCGGCGATGCGCCGCCCGAGCGCCGCCCCACGGGCGATGCACGGCCGTTCCACCCAGCGGTAGCTGGCCGCAGCGACGGCGAGGAGGGCGACGCCGTTCCACGGCCACCGCTGCAGCACGCCCGGCAGGCCGACCCCGGCGGCCAGCAGCGGCGTGTCGAACGACGGCAGGAAGAGCTGCTGCCACAGGTAGACGCCGTACGAGCGACGCCCGAGCCAGCGCGCCGGCCCGGTCTCGAGGGCGCGCCCCAGCAGATCGAACCGACCGGGGCGCCCGTCCGGCCGGGCGCCCGCCGCGAACACGCTCCCGCCGACGAGCAGCGCGAGGAAGGCCGATTCCCAGATCGTCGGACGCTGCCGGTAGACGGTCCAGATCATGCCCACGGCGGCGACGACCGCCAGCCGTACGGCTGGCCGGGCGACGAGCGCCGCGACCCGCGCCCCCCACCCCGTCCGCGCCGCCGCCGCCAGGGCCGCGCCCCAGAGGAGGGCGTCGAGCCGCGTGTCGGTCCGCACGAAGTAGTGCCACGTCGGATGGCCGACCGCCGCGATCTGCTGGCCGAGCACGACCGGGCGCCAGGCCGCAACGAGCAGCGCGCCGAGGAGGGCCATGGCCGCGACGAGCGTGACGCCGGCGACCGGGCCCGCGCCGCCTCCCGCGCCATACGCGACGTCGTCGTCCCTGCGGCGCCGCGCGGCGGCCAGCAGCAACGCCACGAGCGCCCCGGGCCAGAGCAGGTAGAAGTGCTCCTCCACGGCGAGGGACCAGAAGTGCGCCGTGTAGTAGCCCGTGTCGTTCAGGACGGGCTCGGCGTAGTTCCGCCAGAACCCGAGCGCCGCCAGCCAGTCCCAGCCCGCCACCGGGAGGGCGCCGGCGAGGCCGAGGCACCCGACGACGGCGAGGAACGCGAACGCCGGCGGGAGGATGCGCCAGGCCCGGCGCACGTAGAACGCGCCGAGGGACACCCCGCCCGTTGCCTCACGCTCCTGGAGGAGGCGCGCGGTGATGAGGAAGCCGCTGATCGCGAAGAAGAGGTTCACGCCGTGGGCGCCGAGCGCGAGCCGGGCGACCGCCCGGTTGAGATCCATGTCGCGGATCAGGCCTTTGCAGACGTGGTCGGCCACCACAAGGCCGATGGCGACGGCGCGCCAGCCGTCGAGCGTGAGGAAGTAGCCGGCGTCGCTCGGTCGGGCGGGGCGAGCGGGGGTGGGCGCGCCTGGCGGCGCGGGGGCGGGGGCGTCGGGGGGCATTGAGACGGGCGGCGAGGAGGATCCCGCGAAGCGCGGACGCCGCAGTCTGACCGTCCACGCGGGCCCGGCCCGCCGGCCGGGGGCCGCCGTGGCGCCCGCGGGCGCGCCCGGGACCCTGCCGACGACCGACGCCGCCGCGCACCCCGCCCGCCGAGCGCCGGTCGCGCGCGTGCTGCCGTCCGCCTGTGGCCGACCCGGTCCCGGGCGACCGCCGCGCCTGCGCACAGCCCCCGCTCCTCGGAGACACCCCGCATGCGTTTCCCCCCCGCGCCCCCTCAAGCGGCGCGCGCGTCTCGCTCGCCCGGCGTTGAGCGCGGCCCCGCCACACCCCCGCCGCGCCGCCGGGCGGGCCTCTCGCCGCTCCTCGTGGCCACGGCGCTCGTTGGGGCGTGCTTCCCCGACCGGCATCCGACCGCCCCAGCGCATCGGGACCTCGCTCCGCGCCCCGCCCTCGCCCTCGACCCCGCCCCGTCGCAGGCATTCGACCTGTACGTGCCCCCGACGAACACGGCCGGTGGCGGCCTCTCGAAGCGCAGCACGGGAATCACGATCCCGGACACGGCGTACGCGATGATCGAGGTCACGGGCGGCATCACGCTCGGCGTGAACCCGGCCTCGCTCCCCTACTGCAACCCGAACTGCACGACGCCGCAGTACGCCGGCCAAGTCGCGGGCCCGCAGGGCATCGGATCGCCGCAGTCGCTGCTGCTGGTCCGGCTCTGGGCCCAATCGACGGTCTACGGCGAGTACCAGCCTGGCATGACCCCGAAGGCGGGCGTTCCGTACACGCTGATCGCCGCCGGCCGCTTCAAGGGCGGCGCGGTGCTCTCGGTCGAGCGCACGAACCTCGTCGAGGGATACGGCTGTTACGCACCGTCGACCCTCAGCTGCCCGCCCGGCACCGGCGGCTCGGCAGAGTCGCAGGCCGGCGCGTACTCCATGTCCGGGACGCAAGAGGTACGCGTCACGCCGATCAACGCGCCGACCATGGCCATCAGCGCGCCGGTCGCCGGCACAACGGCGCGCACGTTCACGATCCGCTGGCCGTACCTGCCGGTGCAGACGGTCACCTGGTACTACAGCCCGAACGACCTCGGCCCCACGCCCGCGAACTACCCCCTGCACTGGCTCGCGCAGGTCCCGGCGTGCAGCAACAGCATGCAGTGCACCTACGCCCCCGCAGACCCCGGCCGCATGTACGCCGCACTCGGCGGTCCCGGGATCTCGGAGGCCGTGGCCGTGAGTCGCCCAACGAACGCCCCCGTACCGACCCTCTCGTTCGTGTGCACACCGGCGTCGGTCACACGCGGAGACGTCGTCACGTGCCAGGCGACCGTAAGTCCCGCAGTGGCTTTCCGCGTCACCAGCGTTGACGTCCAGAGTGATGCAACGGGTCCCCTACCCACACGTACCGTCAACGAGGACGTAGCCGCTGGCGGCACCTACAGCGGGATGTCGGGCACCATGGCCGCCACGACGACCCTCTCGGTCCACGCCACCACCGTGGTGGACGGGCAGACCTTCACGCTGAGCGCGATACGCACCATTCCGGTTGCGGCACGGTCGTGGCCCGCCTACGTGCCGGCCGGCCCGCCGGTGGCGGTGCCATCACGGCTGCCGCTCTGGCCCCTGCGCATCTACAAGAAGTTCGGGCGCAACTCGCACGGGCTTGACTCCGCGGCCATCAACGTGGTGACCATCGCGAGCGGACCCAACGCGGGCTTTTCCTTCGTCTCGCCACAGCCTGTATTCCCGGCCTCGCAGATCGAGATCAACGAAGCACTCAGCGGCGTCGGCTCCTGGGGCGCGGCGCAGGACGGTCGGGGTTTCTGGGGGACCCACGCCCGCGACGGAACGCCGTACTGCACCCAAGCCTCGCTAGGACTCCTGCGCGCCGAGATCGAACGGCACGAGGGCTTCCGGCTCCCCAACGGCACCTACGCGTCGAACTCGCACGAGGGCATCTACCGGAACAAGCTGGCCAACTCCGACCTGCACGTTCAGCACGAGCGCATCGTCGACTACATGGCAACCCGCGACGACGTGGTGCTCCGAGCGTCCCTGGCCTGGCTCTCCCTCTACCACGCCCAGATCGTGCCCGCGGACTCCGCCCTCGACGCCGACGAGACGCGCGAAGCCGTCCTCCGGCAGTACGCTGGGGGGTGCCAGTTCGATGACTTCTACGTCGCCAATCCGCTCCCCTGACCACTATGTTCACCCAAGCCATTCGGGCCGCGATCATCGCGGCGCTCGTCGCCTTCCTGCCCGCGGCCGCCTCCTCCGCGCAGGCCCCCAGCGTGGCGGACTCCATCGCCTTCGTCCAGCAACGGTGTGACTCCGCCGCTGCGGCGCTCGACGCATCGGCCGAGGCCTCCACTCCGGACTGGGGCCCCGCGTTCCTCACCGGATGTGGCCCCTCGGGGCGCCAGGTCCTCGCGCGGGCCACCCGCGCGCTGCGGTTCAGCGCGAATCGCGGGCGCATCCGAGAGATCTATGAGTTCGCGGCGCTCACCGGCGACACCGCGGTCCTCTCGGCTGCCGTCGCGGTCGCGGGCGATGTTGGCGCGACCCCGGCAGCGCGCGCCCATGCCATCCGGGCGGCGTTGATGCTGAGCAACCCGGGGCTCGACATCGACGTCGACCGGCTGCTCGACGGGAGCGCGGCTGCAGCCTGTGAACCGGTGGCCACCTCGTACCCCCCCGATCAGGGAGGCCTCACGACCACCGCAAGGGATCAGGGCTTCACCGCCATCCGGGCCGTGGCGTCAGATAGCAGTGCGCCGAGTGCCGTCAGGGCGGCGGCGCGGTGTGCCTCCCGCGCCAGGCCGGCGCCGTAAGGAGCGCGTCCGCGAGGGCGCGGGCGGCCGCCCAGGCCTCGCCGGAACCGCAGCGGCGGTCATAGGCTCCTGGGCATGTCTCCTCCGCCGCCCGCTTCCCCCGCCAGCTCCGCGTCCCCAGCAAGCTCTGCGACGCCGACATCCTCCGCCTCCACCGAACCACGCCCGGCCGGCAGCGGGCGGCGGTTCGCCGGTGGGGTGCTCACCGGCGCGCTCGGCGTCATGGCCGGCCTGCTCGGCACGCACGGGCTGGCCGTCGCGGGTGCACCGCCCCTGGTCGCCATCGCGGTTGGAGGGCTTGCCGCGACTGGTGCCATCGCGACCATCGCGCTGCGTGCGCAGGCGCTGGGCGGGCAGCCCGCGGTTCCGACGCATGGCAGGCAATGGTTCGCGGCCGGCGTAGCCGTACCGCTGCTCGCGCCAGCGGCCGTCCTGTGGGTCGCCACCGTCGCCATCGCCACCCGTGCGGGCTGTGGGACCGAGGGGACCATGGTGGCTTCCTGCGACTTCGTGGGCTCCGCCGGCGACGCGGCTCGGCGGGCGGCCTGGGCGACGGTGGTCGGACTCGCTCCATGGCTGCTGGCGATCATCGCGGTACCGCGCTGGTACATCGCGTGGCGAGTTCGCCGGGCCCCGGCGCAGGATTGCTGATCGCCCTGATAGCGGGCCGAGGACGGGCCAGCGACGGCCCAGAACCCGCGGCACTTGGTGGCCGGCCCGCGGAGGCACGGATGCGAACCTCGCCGCCCTCCGGCGCCCGGGCCTACGCTCCGCGCATGCGCCACCCCTGACAGGTTCCCTTGCCGGCCTGCTCGCGCTGGCCCTCGCGACCCCAGTTCCAGCGACCGCCCACTGCCGAGCGGCCGCGTGCCGGTGCAAGCCGCCGCAGGGGGCGTTGGAGGAACGGATCATCGCCGCCCGCACCCGCGGCGGGGCCGTCGTGCTCGCGACCGTTGAGCGCCTCGACACGCTCACCGCGCCTAGGCTGCGTTTAGGAATGCTGCCCGGATCTTGCGGCGTTGATCGCCGAAGTCAGCCGGAGCAGGGACGATGCGGTCCAAGTACGAGATCGTCGAGCGGCATGACCTGACCGAGGCGGAGTGGCGGCGCCTGGCGCCGCTGCTCCCGCCGCCCGCCGTTCGGGGCCGCCGCCCCGGGGACCGGCGGCCGATCCTGAACGGGATCCTGTGGATGCTGGCCACGGGCGCCTCGTGGCGCGACCTGCCCGCGCGCTACCCGCCGTGGCCGACGTGCTCTACGCGTACTTCACGCGCTGGGAGCGCGACGGCACCTGGGACCGGATCCACCGCGCGCTCCAGCGCACGCTGCGCTCGGAGTACAACGCCATCGACTTCGAGCTGTTCTGCATCGACTCCACCATCGTCCGGGCCCACAAGGCGGCCGCGGGCGCGGGGGGAAAACGTGCCCGCCGGCGAGCCGCCCGACCACGCGCTCGGGCGCAGCCGCGTCGGGTTTAGCACGAAGCTCTCGCTGGTGACCGACGGGCGCGGCCTGGGGCTCGCGGTCGCGGTGCACGCCGGGCAGGCGAGCGACCTGCGCGCCGTGCCCGAACTCCTCGACAGCGTGTGCGTCCGCGGCCGGCGCGGCGCTCCCCGGCGCTACCCGGACGCGCTGGCCGGTGACAAGGCCTACAGCTTTGCCCCGCTGCGCGCCTGGTGCCGCCGGCACCGCGTGACGGCGGTGCTGCCGCGCCGCGACGACCAGCGCCCCGTGCGCGGCCGCCGCTTCGACCGGCGCCGCTACCGCCAGCGGCACGTCATCGAGTGCACCGTCGGCCACCTGAAGGAGTTCCGTCGCATCGCCCAGCGCGCCGACAAGCTCGCGGTCCGCTACCGCGCGTGGGTCGTCCTCGGCATGGTTCGCCTGCTCCTCCGGCAGCCATTCCTAAACGGAGCCTAGCGGCGGCAGCCCCGACGCCGGCCGTGACGCCCCCGGCCGGGCGTCGGCGTCGTACGTCGCCCCGCTCCGTGTATCCCGCGCTTGGACGCCGCTGGTGGGCGGCACCCTCACCGTGGTCACGGGGCGCTGCGATTCGATCACCGATTGCGAGGTCGCCCTCGTCCGAGGCCGGGCGCACCTGGTCTTCGCCGACTCGCTGGCGGACACTCCCCTGCTCGCGACCGGGCGGTGCGGCGGCACACAGCCGGCCGACGAGGCGGCGGCGGCCATCGCCACTCTCAGTCCCGCCGCCATGACCTCCGCCAGGGCCCAAGGGGGCGCCGCCGATAGCCGGGGCATCGACGGACGCGTGCCCCGCCACATCATGCCACGAGGGTTCGCTGGCGATTGCACGATGGTCGTCCCGCCCGTCATCACGGGGCCCGCCACGCTGCCCCTGCCCGAACCGCCGCGCCCCAAGGCCAAGCGCCCGTAGCGCCGCCCGGCGTCCGCCGCCGCCCGCCGCTCCGCCCCCGCGCCCAAGGCACGCAACCCGTGCGGTCACCGCTCCTAGGGACCGAGCACCCCGGAGCGCGCGGCGTGGGCGCGGCGTGGGCGCGGCGTGGGCGCGGCGCCCGGCATTGGCGGCCCCCCGTCCGCCTGGGCATTATGGGGACATGCCCGAGGACCGGCCGCACTCCCCCCTCACGACGCTGCTCGAGCCCGTGCTGCCGCTTCCCCCGAGCGCGCTCACCGCCGACGACTGGGCGCGGATCTACGGCGAGGAGTTCGCCGACTGGATGCGGCTGACCCCGTCGCAGCGGTGGCGCGAGTCGTGTCGCCTGTGGGACACTTTCTACGCGCTCGGAGGGCGCCTCGATAACGACCCCACTCCCGGCGCCGGTCCAGACGGTGTTGGCCACGACGCGGCAGCATGGCGTCCGCGCCCTGCTGATGGGCGGGCAGGCGTGTATCGTCTACGGCGCCTCGGAGTTTAGCCGCGACGTCGACCTGGCGATCTGCGCCGCGCCCGACAACCTGGCGCGGCTCGGCGCGGCGCTCACCGATCTCCGCGCTGAGGTGATCGCGGTCCCGCCCTTCGAGCCGGAGGTCCTCGCGCGGGGCCACGCCGTGCACTTCCGCTGCGCGGCCGCAGGTGACATGCGCCGCGACGTGATGGCGGTCATGCGCGGTGTCCCAGGTTTCGAGACCTGCTGGGCACGGCGAACCATCGTCCCCCTCGAAGGCGTCGGCGACGTCGACGTGATGGGGACCGAGGACCTGGTGGCGGCGAAGAAGACGCGACCTGACAAGGACTGGCCCGTCGTGCGGCGCCTGGTCGACGTGCACTACCGTCAGTTCGCCGGCGAGCCAACGCCTGCCCGGGTCGCGTTCTGGCTCCGCGAGCTGCGCACGCCGGAGGCGCTGGTCGACTGCGCCCGGCGGGCACCGGAGGCCGCGGGCACCGGAGGCCGCGGGCACCGGAGGCCGCGGGCACCGGAGGCCGCGGCCGCCGTCGGCCCCGAGCGGGAGGTCGTCGCCTACGCGCGCCGGGCCGCCTCCGGCGGCCTCCCCCTCGCGGCACTCCGCGCGGCCCTGGCCGAAGAGGAGGACCGCGAGCGAGCCGCGGACGACGCGTACTGGCGCCCGTTGCAGCAGGAGTTGGAAGCCATGCGCCACGCGGCCGGGCGCAGACAGCAGAAGCTCCCGCCGGGCGGGGGCGGCCCGACTCTCTGACATCAGCACCACCGGAATCAGCCGAACTGCCGCCCCGGACCAACGCTCATCCGGAACACCGCCGACGCTTATTCGCTGTTTTCTCGCTGCCGGATAACGCTGCCCCGGTCGGGCGGTCTCCCCCGCCCGATGCGCTTCGCGTGTCCGCCGCGCGCCGCGACGCTTCCGGCTCGTGCCGGAGCGCATCTGGCCGCCTCACGCGCCGTCGCGGTGGGCCGCGCACACCGAATCGCCGGGCCTTGACCGCGCCGCACTCGTTGCCTTCTGCGCGCGCTTCGTGATCGCCACGGACGCGCCGCGCTGCTCCCAGGACCTGGGCGCGCCGGGCCAGCTCGGGCGCCTGCGGCTCGCGTTCCGGGGAGACCGGGTCGGCGTGGGCGTCTACCCGAACCAGCACCGCCCGCCGGCCGCGTCGCTGCATCCCCCCAAGACTCGCCGCCGCACCAACTCTGTGATCCGCTGTCCGAGTCACGCCGGGGCCGGTCGCGGCTGCGCGGCTGCGCGGCAGAGCCTCACCAGAGCCTCAGCAGAGCCTCAGCGGCGCGCGTGCGGTGACCGCGCGCGACCGCCGTGTCTCGGCGGGCCTCGGGCTGGACGCCCGACGGCTCCGCGCCTCGTCCGGGCAAGCAGCCGCGAGTCGGGGCGTGGCGGGCGCCCCGACCGCGCACGCGTCATCGGCGGGCGCCCCCGTGGCGCATCGGGCGCGCGCCAGCGCGCGGGTCGCCCGGTGGGGGTCGCCGCGCCCCAGGTGTGCCACGGCGGCGTCGATCCACGCGTGCGCGGCGAGCGGGAGCGCGGACCGGCGCCCCGGAAACGCGAGCGCCAGCGCGCGCGCGTACCGCGCGGCGGCGAGTTCGTCGCCCGCGCAGGCGGCGGCGGAGACGGCACCGCGGAGTGCCTGTGCGCGCAGCGCTCGCGCGCGCCACACCAACCCGCGGCGGGGTGGGACCGCGGCGAGGCGCAGGCTTGCCGCGAACGCCCGCAGCGCGGGTCGATCTCGTCCCGTGCTGTGCAGGAGGCGCCCGAGGGTGACGAGGAGGTCCGCCCGCGCCATCGGGTCGGCCGCCGTCGCGCGGTACGCCGCGCGGCCGTGGGCGAACGCGAGATCGAGGTTCCCGGTCGCCGTGGCGGTGAGCAGCAGACCGTGGTGGGCGCTTCCGGCCGATGCGGACGCCGCCGATGCCAGTGCGAGGGCCTCGACGAAGGCCGCGCGCGCCGCCGCAAACTGGCCGCGCTGCAGCAACACGGCGCCCACGCCGACCCGCACGCGCGCCGTCAGCGCCCGGTCGCCGTGCCGCGCCGCGCCGCGCGCCGCCGCCGCGTAGAGGGCGAGGGCGCGGTCGGACGCGCCGAGCCGGCGCGCCACCCGCGCCTGCTGCGCCGCGAGGGCGCCGCCGCGCCTCCCGGATCCGCCGAGGGCACGCAGCGCCTCGAGTGCGCTGTACGCCAGGTGGCACGCCCCGGCGTCCTCCATCTGCGCGGCCTCCTGCCGCACGGCGCGCGTGAGGGCGCGCCGACCGTGCCGCCCCCACATGCGCAGTCCGGCGACGACTGCAGGGGGCAACGGCGCCTCCGGCGCCGCCTCAAGGGCCGGACCGTGGTACAACGACGCGGGGTGGTGAACAGTCATGCCCGGCGGGACGATCTCGCCGACGACGTGCGCATCAGCCGGGCGGCGCGTCGGACGCCACGGCACGGGCGGCCGCGCACGCACCTGCCGGGCAGACCGCGGTCCGTCGGTCGCGGCGCAGACCGGCGCGCAGACCGGCGCGCAGACCGGCGCGCAGACCGGCGCGCAGACCGGCGCGCAGACCGGCGCCGGACGGCACTCGGGGCCTCCGGCCGCGGGGACTTGGCCTGCTCGCACCGACCGCCGCCCCGTCGCCACGGCGTGCGCGAACGCCCCGCGCGCGCCTGGCGGGAGCTGCGCGAGCCGGTACACCACGAGCGCGACGGCGAGCCAGCGGCCAAGGGCGGGTGGGTCGCCGGTGTGGCTGCGGATCCACCCCGCCGCCGCGCGGTCGGCGGCCAGCGCGTCACGTGGAGGCGTGCGGACAGCCACAGGGTGTGAGCGTACGGGGTGGACGTGCGATGCGGTCCGGTGTGCGGCAGATGTCTGGCCGGTCGCTGGCCGGCGCTGGCGGGCGCTGGCGGGCGCTGGCCGGTCGCTGCCGCCGCGCACGTGCGGGCCTGTGCGCGCACCCAGGCAGAGGACGGGACCTACGGCGTTCCGGCGGGCGTTCCGGCGTGGTTAGTCATCGCGGAAGTACGCCGCGATACACCAGCCGACCACGCGCTCCCGACTCGTCACGATGTCGTCGATGCGGACGCCCAGCGGCAGTGGGACCCCCGCGAGCGCGTGCTTGACGGCGACGACGACCTGCGCCGGCGAGCGCCCGCGTGCTTTCAGCGCCGCGACGCAGGCGTACGCCGCGTCGCGCACGTCGGGCGACGCGTCCGCCGCCCATGCACCGGGCGCGACGAGCGCCGCCGCGAACGCACGCGCGAGGCACGCACACGCGAGACGCGTCGCCGCATCGATGTCGTCCCGAGCGGAGACGTACGGTCCAGGGTCGGCCGAGTCTGCGGTTCGTGTCGCATCCATCGTCATTGAGGGTCGCTTCGCCGGATCGCGGATCGCGGTGCGGATGCCGCGCGCATGCGCGCATGCGCGCATGCGCGCGCTGCCGCACGGGCCTACGCCGCGTGCCGTCCCCCACCGGGGGGAGCCGGATGCCTCGCTGGCCGTCGCGGCGCCGCCGCTCTCCCAGGCGGCGACTATTTTATGGCGCATAAACGAGTATCGCAAGAAGGCACCGCGCCGTCCAGGCTTCGGCGGTCGCGGGGGCAGGTCCCGGGAGCGCACGTCGCGAGCAGCGCTTTACGAACGATAAAGCCCGCCGTAGATTGTATGGCGCCGAGCGGGACGCGCCCCGCGGCCGTCAGGTGGCGCCGGCAGGCGCCGGCAGGTGGCCTCACCGTTGACGGCTCGGCGCGCCGACTGCGAAGCGGCGCGAGAGCACCGTCCGGCTGGCCGCGACGCGGCGGTCAGTCGGCCGGCGCCTTCCCCGCATCGTGCCGCGTCTGGCTGGGCACCGGCACCCACGGGCGCGGGCGACAGCCGCCCGGTCACCGCGCCGGCTCCGGGGATCGGGCGTGCCGGACGGCGGTGGGCCGCCGGCGGGTGCCACGCGTGGAGTGCGCCCTCCCTGGCGCCGCGCGTGTGGTCCGCCGTCCGCTCAGAGGCCGGCGCGCCACCCCCGCCCCGGCGCGGGTCGGCGCTGAAGCTCCGACCGCTCCGCGAGGGCGGCGCCGAACGCGTCCCAGCCCACGTCGAGCGCGTGCAGGATGCGCCACACGGTCTCGAGGGTCGGCCATTTGGTGCCGCGTTCGAGCTGGCCGACGAACGTGCGGTCGATGCCCGCCTGGAAGGCGAGCCGCTCCTGCGAAAGCCCGGTCGGACGGCGGAGCGCCGCGAGCACGGCACCGAGCGCACGCCGCGCCGCCGCGTTGTCGTCATCCGTGCCAGGGGCCGCGCCAGGGGCCGCGCCAGGGGCCGCGCCAGGGGCCGCGCCAGGGGCCGCGCCGCGCGCGGCCCGCTCGGCGCGCCCTGAGCGGTCCGCGTGCGGGTCCCTCGGGTCGCCAGGCACGGCCGTCATCGGCCGCCGGGGCACGTCGCTCGGCGCGGGCGCCGCCCCCGCCGGCCCGCGCCCGCGCGGCGCACCGGCCCGGGCGTCCATCCGCGGGGCACGCCCCGCCGGCGTGGTCCCGGGACGCGCGGTCGGCGTCGTCGCCCCCGCGGACCGCGTGGGGGCGACGCCGTCGCGCGACCGTCGGTCGCCAGGTCCGGTCCGCGGGATGCGGGGCGCTCGCCCGGGCGCAGGTCGGGTGGGCGGATCCGGGGGCGGGGCGTCGGAGGCGCGCCCGCGGCGCGGACGGTCGCGGGAGGCGGACGGGGCGCGCGCCGCCGGCGACGCCGGCGCGGCCGGGCGGCGGGAGCCGTGTGGGTCGTTGGGCACGGCGGATGGTTACCGGCCCACCGGCTGTAGTTCGACGGACTATGGTATGGATGACTATTGTCATCTGGCGAGCCGCACGGTACTCTCGCCGGTGTCCGCAGGCCGGCCTCCGGCGCTCCACCTCTGCTCACCGCTGATTCGTCATGCCCACCCCCGCTCGACTGTCACACGCCGGGCACCACTGCGCGGTCGTCCTGGTCACCGCCGTCCTGACGGGCGTGCCCGCAACGACGGCGGTCGGCCAATCGCCGACCGCACCGATGTTGGTCGGCAGCCAAACCGCCTTCCTGGACGCGTTGGCAGCGCTCGGCGGGCCGACCGGGCTCGTCACGTTCGACGGCGTGACCAGCACCGTGCGCGTCGTCCCGACGGTCGGCACCCCAGGGATGTCCGTGGCCGGCGTCACCCTGCACGGCGTGGGCGACGGGCCGGGGGCGGCGGCGGTGATCACCGCCGAACGGACGAACATCGGGGGCACCGTCACCGCGGACTGTTCCAACGGATCGTGGATCCCGACACGGCCGCCCGGCCCCGGCGGTCCCGGCGGCGGCCCGTTCGCCGCCGTGGCGTCGGGCGGGGCACTCCGCGTCACGTTCGGCACGCCCGTGGCCGGCGTCGGCGCCGTGCTCAACTACACGCCGCCGTGTTTGTACGGCACGCCCGTCCCGCCGGGTCCGTCGATCCGCCTGCTCGGGGCGGCGGGCGAGGTGCTCGGCACGTACAACCTCGAGGCGCTCGCCCCCATCACCACGCCTGCCGCAGTCAACGCGGGCGCGTTCCGCGGCGCGATCCGACCGGGCGGCGACATCTACGCCGCGGAGTTCGCGAGCGGCACCTTCCTCGTGTTGGATGACCTGCGCTTCGGCGGCGTGGCTGCCGGGCCGCCGGTCACGAGCGTTCCCGAGCCGGCGACCGTCGCGCTGGTCGCCATTGGCTGGTGCGGGATCGTGGTCGGACGTCGCCGACGCCGGACCGGACGCCACGCGAACCATCCCCCCCGCCGGCCGCGTCCCGGTTCCGCGGCAGTGCCGTCGGCGATGTGGGCCGCGGGGTGGACGGCGCTCGCCGGACTCGCCACCGCCCCGGCCGGCCTCTCTGGGCAGGCGGTCAGCGAGGCCTCGAGCCGCGGGACCATGGCGGGCGCCCGCTCGGCAGCGCCGGTCGTGGTCGCGGGGTCTGCGCTCCGCGTGTTGCGCGCGGCCGTCGACGGCCCGCCGTCGGCGCCTCCCGTCCCGCCCGACACGAGCCTCACGCAGTCCGGCCAGCCCTGCGGGGCCGCCCGCGCATGCGCGGCCGGGTGGGACCTCCGCCCGGTCCTGGTCGCGACCGACAGTGTGGCACCGGCAGGCGGCAGCCTCCGGACCCGCGTGGTCATCGAGAACGCCGGCCGGGTGGCCGCACCGCCGTCCGAGGTCCAGCTCTGCGTCGACCTCTACGGCCGCGCGGCGTACGGGGCGGCACGGTGCCCTGGCATCGCGGGCAGCGCGCTCCGCGTGGCGCTCCCGGCGCTCGGCCCCGGCGAGCGCGTCGCGTTCACGCGCGACCTGCGGATGGCCCCGCTGACGACCGCCGTGAACCTCCCGTTCGCGGCCGTGGCGGTGATCGACCCGGAGCGGATGACGGACGAGCCGCACCGCGCGAACAACGGGGCGGGGGGCGGGGCCGTGCGGGGGGAGCTGCCCGCGCTCACGGTCGCCGGCCTCGACCCGGCGCCGGAGACCCAGGGCGTCGCCGCGCTGAGGCGACCGCTCGTCGTCGAGCTGCGCGTCCGGAACGACGGCCGCGCGGCGTCGACGCCGCCGACGGAGGTCGAGCTCCGGAGCGACGAGGGGCGGAGCGTGGGGAACCTGCAGGTCTGTGGGCACTACGGGGATCCGACCACGCGGCTCACGGTGCCGCCGCTCGCCCCGGGGCAGCGCTTCACCGCGCGGATCGAGATCACGCACCCGGCCGCCACCTGTACCGCGAGCGAGTTCCTGCTCATGGCGCGCGTGGACCCGGACCTGAGCGCCCCGTGGGCCCTCGCGCAGACGCGCGACACGCGGCGACCCTACACGGTCCGCTGAGGCACGCGGCGCCGGCGTGGGGGCGGCCGGCGCACGGTGGACACGCCGTGGGCGCGCCGTGGGCGCGCCGTGGGCGCGCCCCTGGCGTCGCGGCGCGCGTCATGCCATCTCACGCGCGGCCTGCCGCGCGCGGCAGATCCGCGTACGGATCTGCTGACCAGCCGCGCGGCGCGGGCGTCGGGTCGAACGCGGGGCGTCCCCCCGTCGGCGACGGCGCCCGCGCGGCGCTGCGCAGAGCGGCCCCGCTCCCACCCCCCGCATGGAGCCGCTGGTGGATCCCCTGGTCTATTCGTACGACCGCGCGTCGAGCGTCGTCGCTGAGTTCGAGCAGTTCCTGCGCGCCCTCGGCATCGCCTCGGCGCCCGGCAGCCCGCTCGACCACGCGATGCTCGTCGCGCACGAGATCGCCGACCAGCTCCGTGGCCGCCCGCCGGCCGACCTCCTGCTGCCCGACGCCCGCGATCAGTACGCCCGCCTGATCGGGGTGGCCGAGTTCGCCGGCGCGGTCCTCGCGGTGCGCAGCCACCCCGACGCGCGGCAGCTGACCGCTCACCTGCGGCTGCTCGCCGAGGCGTCCGGCCTGCGGGCCGGTCCCGATCCCCTGCAGACGACCGCGGCCCCCGCCACGGACCGCAACGCGAACAAGCTGTTCGAGCTGCTCATCGCGTGTTTCGCGATGCGCTGTGGGACGGACGTCGCGCTGGACGCCCCTGACGCGTCGGAGGGCGACAACCCCGACGTCCTGGTGACCGTCGCCGGCCGTCGCTGGGGATTCGCGTGCAAGGCCCTGCACAGCACGGCACCGCAGAGCGTCATCAAGAACGTGCAGAAGGGGCTCGATCAGATCGATGCGTCCCCCGCGGACGTCGGCGTCGTGCTGGTGAGCCCCCGCAACGTCCTGGATCGCGCCGCCCTCTGGCCCACCGCGCCGGCGGGGACTCCGGAGGCGTACCCGCCGCGCCCTCCCGCGCTCGACGGTGCAGGGCCCGCGGTGGGTGCGGCGGCGGGGACGGAGTTGGAGGCCCGCGCGGAGCAGTTCCCCGTGGCGTTTCCGAACGAGCAGCCGGCCGTCGCCGCGATGGTCCGGCAGGTCGACGCGCTGACGACCGCGGTCGTGACGGAAGTCGGCGAGGACGCCATGCGCGAGCTGTTCGACCGCCCGAAGGCGGTCGGCGGATTCGCGTACTTTCTGCACGGGGTGACGGGCGTGCTGACGGACCGCGGGCCGTCCCCGACGAGCCTGAAGTTCTTCCGATTTCCCCCGCTCGGGCTGCCCGCGCCGGCCGGCGGACCGGATGTCCTCGCCTGTCTGAACGACGCGGCCCACCACGTCCTGCGCGTGTAGGGCCCGCGGGACGGGTCAAGAGCGGGGCGGCTCGGCGGGCTTGGCGGGCTCGGCCCCCCCCTGCGGCGGCTCAGCGGCGGCTAGCCGTCAAGGCCGTTGGTTGCTGGCGCGTCGCCCCACGCGTGTCGCCCCACGCGCGTCGCCCACATGTCGCAGCATGCCGCGCTGGTGGGGCGTGGCCGTGTCCGACAGGGCCAGCCTCCTGGGCGGCGCTCTCTACGACTCGGCGATCCTCAGGCGCTCAGCCGACGACCGGCTGGCGTGCGGGGGCGTGGTAGGTCTCCCACACGGCCCAGCGTCGGACCGCGTGGGTCCACTGGGGGTGCATGCGGACGTCGCGCCGCGCGGCCCAGGCGAGCAGCGTCGTCGGGCGCGCGTGCGTGGGGTCGTGGAGGCCGAGGGCGCATCCCGCCTGGATGGCCGCGCGGTGCTCCGGGGCCAGGGGTGTGGCGAGGACCGACTGGCGGAGCCCTGCGAGCCGGTCGGCGACCGCCGCCGCGCGCGCGCCCGCCGCCCCGCGGAGTGGTGGCCAGCGAACGGCGAGGGCCGCGGCGGTTTCCTGGGGGCTGGGCTCGGCCGCGAGAAACCATTGGAGCGCCTGCACGGCGACGGCCCCCACCTGTTTCAGAACGGCGAACGACTGGAGGTCGACGATCCGGGCCACGACAGCGAGCCGCGCGCCTGCGGCTGCCGACCGGTCGAGCATGCTCCACAGCGCCGGATCGTCGGGCCCGAGCCAAGCGAGCGTATTCGTGACCCAGACCCACACGGGCGGCAGGCGGCCGTGCGCGTCGAGGGCCAGGACGCGGCCCGGCGTCGGCGGGCCGATGCCCTGTCCCACCGCCGGATCCGGCGCGGCGTAGCGGAGTGGGACGCCTGGGACGGCGCCTGGGACGGCGCCTGGGACGGCGCCTGGGACGGCGCCTGGGACGGCGGGGCGTGCACTGGCCGCTGCGGCGTCCCACGGGGCGCGGATGGTGGGCCCCGCGTCCCCGGACGGACTGGGCGCGCCGGTCGCCGTCGGGCCGAGGGCCTGATGCACGACCGCCGTGAGCAAGCAGACCGCCGCATCGCCCGCGCGGGCCGCGAGCGCCCGTGCCGCCGCCACGGCCTCCGCTGCACGGGCCGCTGTGGCGTCGGGGGTGAGCCCCCGGCGCACGGCGACCCCGGCCCTCGGCACGGCGACTCCCGTGGGCACCCGCCCGCGGCGCGGCCGCGCATTGTTCGCGAGCTCCTCGAGCGTCCGCACCAGCGCCCGTGGGTGCAGGCGGGCCTGCCCGACCTCCCCGAGGCGGTACTGGAGAGCAGAGATCAGCAGCGCCGGCCGTTCGGCGAGCGCCCGATGGAGTCGGGTCGCCGCCGCGGCCAGTTCGTCGACCGTGAGGTCGTCAGGATGCGTGTTCGGCACGTGGCGAGTTGGGGGCGCGTCCGCTCACCCGCTCACAGGTCGCCGGTGCGTCGCCAACACGTGGCGTCCGACTCGGCGGTCCGACACGTCCGGAGCGCCGCCGTGCAGTCGCGCCGGGTCGCGCCGGGATGTGGTCGGCCGCCGGGGGCTGGACGCTGGCAGGCCCGTCACTCGACGGCGGCGAACACCGAAGGGCACGGCCAGAGCGCCAGCGCATGCGGGATGGGCAGTTCGACCACGGGCCCGCGCGTCGCCGCGTCGTCCCCCGGGCGGCCCGGCGCGAAGTGCCAGCTGTGCTTGCTCAACAGCACCCCGCCCCCGTGCCGGCGGAGCGCCGCCTGGTCTTTGCCGTCGATCTTGTTCCGGTACTTCACCTCGGCGCGGAGGACCGTGGCGCCAGCCCTCGTCGCGACGAGGTCGATCTCTTCGTCGGTGTCGCTCCGGTAGTAGTAGCAGTGCGGCCCGAAGAGGCGCCGCACGTGGTCGACGGCGACCGCTTCGGCCAGCGCGCCCATCCGGTCGGGGTCGCCGAGCGTCAGCTGCGTCGCCTCCCAGCCCGTCGGCACGTTGCGGCTCCAGGCATCGAGCATGTGCCAGGTGAACGGGTCCAGCGGGTAGAGCCGCTTGGGACTCTTGAAGGTCGGTGCGGCCGCGTCGACCGTTTTCGTGCGGTACAACAGGTGCCAGACGTACGCCGACTCCACGTCCTCGACCAAGTCCTGCGCCGTCTCGTGCCGCGCGATCTGGGCCTCCTGGGCCATGGTGCGCCACTCGAAGGCCTGTCCGAGCTTCCCGCGCAGCCACCCCACGATGGCCCGCAGGTTCGACTCGCGCCGGCCGAGGCGCGCGACCTCTCCCAGCACGGCCGCGCGGTAGTCGCGGTAGACGTACTCGGGGATGACCCCCTGGTGCGCGACCTCCTCGTTGATGCTCGCCAGGAAGCCGCCGGTCGCCAGGTACCGGTGGAACCGGGCCGCGATGACGGCGTCGTGGTGCCGCGCGTCCTGCGCGGCCGCGTGCAGCCGCTCCGGCACGAACGCGTCGGCGATGTCGAGCGTCGGCAGCGCGTGCGCGACCGCCGGCTCGGTGACGGCCAGGTAGTCTCGGAAGGAGAGCGGCTGGTACAGGAGGTCGCGGCCGAGCACGTTCCCCCGCCGCCGCGGGAGCCGGTCGCCGCCGGTCTTCACGTCCTTGCAGTTCGACCCCGTCGCCAACACGGTCACGCCGACCAGTGCACCGGCGTCGGCGAGGACGCGGATCGCCGTCTGCCAGTTCTTGATCCCCGTCACCTCATCCAGGAGCACCACCCGGCGCTCGCCCGGGGTCACGTGCGAGGCGCTGTCATCCAGGTAATCCTTGATCAGCTTCTGCAGCTGCCCCTGGCGCGTGGCGTTCGCGGCCTCGACATCCGCGTACAGGATGCGCCGGGGTGCCCACCCCTGCTCGAGGAGGTACTTCACGACCAGCTTGAGGTAGGTCGACTTCCCCACCTGGCGCTGGCCGCGGAGCGTGTAGACGCCGTCCTGCGTCAGGTCGAGCAGGTGCATCGGGGGCTGCCAGGACACGGCCGCGCCGACCGCAGCGGCCAACTGCTTGTCGGCCGCGAGGGCCGGGAGGCCGGTCACCCACCAGGGGTTCTGCTGAACAACGAGCTGGTGCACGGTCTCTCCTCCGGTGCTTCGCGGCCTCACCGATGCGCCGGGCGAGCCGGACGGGCGAGCCGGACGGGTGTTCCTGCCGAGGCCGGCACCAGCAGGGCGGCAGATCCGGGAGTCGGCGCCTGGAGCCTCTCAAGGCTCCGATTGTGGCTATTGAGATAGCCACAATAGCCTGTTTGTGGCTATCGCGATAGCCACGACAGGCCGATTTTGGCTATCGCGATAGCCAGGATGGCGTTCTTGACAACATTCTACGCGCCTACGTCCGCGTCGCCGTCGCCAGGTCTTCATGCAATCCGGTGGGGTCGCCGCCCCGGTATTATATAAGACCGGGGCGGCGACCCCACCGGAGGATATGCAGATAAACTTGTTCGGGGCATAGAGTTACCTACTCCATCCCCGTGCCGGCTGCCGAAGGAAGACCGGCGGCGACGGCCGCCGGGGCACGCGCACCACAGAGCGATAGGTCGGCGGGTGCGAGGGACGACCGACGGCCGTCTGGTCTGGGGAGGGGCGTCCTGGGGAGGGGCGTCCTGGCAAGCGGCGACGTGACATGCCGCGTCTGACCCGGCGTGACGCTCCGCGGTGGCCTCTTCGACGCGTCGCTGCGGCGCGCCGCAGCGACGCGCCGCAGCGACGCGCCGCAGCCCGCCACCGGCCCCGGGGCGGGCGGGCGCCTGCCCCGCCCGTCCGCTATACTCGACACAGGCCCACCCGGCGCGACTGTTGTGGCTGTCACCATCGGCACCGCTGGCGACGGCGCCGTCGCCGCCGACGCGCTGCGGCCGGTTCCTCCCCTCCCCCGGTCTTCTCCCCCGGTCTTCCGCTCCTCCGTGCCTGGTCGCGCTGACGTGCGCTCCGAAACCCGTTGGACGAACCCGTCGGTTCGTGCGTTGGCTGGCGACGACGACCCGGTCGCCGCGGTGACCGACCGCGCGCGGGACCTCGTGCTGCGCGCGCTCGACCAGGGGTGGGCCGGGCCGCCCTTCGACCCCATCGCCCTGGCCGACCTGCTCAAGATCGAGGTCACGGCGAACGGCGCGGTCCGGGACGCGCGCACCGTGCCGGTCGCCGGGGAGACGGTGCGCATCGAGTTCAACCCGAACCGGCCCCGCGGCCGCGTGCGGTACTCCCTCGCGCACGAGATCGCCCACACGCTCTTCCCCGACTGCGCGGCGGAGGTCCGGCACCGCGCGCGGCACCACGAGCTCACGGGCGACGCCTGGCAACTCGAGGCCCTGTGCAACATCGCGGCGGCCGAGTTCCTGATGCCGCTCGGCTCCCTGGGCCCGCTGACGGCCGAGCGGCTCACCGTCCCGACCGTGCTCGACCTGCAGCGGCGCTTCGACGTCTCGACGGAGGCGCTGGTCATCCGCCTCGCCGAGACGAGCCCCGCGCCGGTCGCGGCGTTCTGCGTCTCGCCGCGGAACGCCGCGACCGGCGCGACCGGCGCGACGCCGGGCGCACACCCGGTGGACTATCAGGTCGACTACGTGATCCCGTCCCGCGCGTGGGCCACCCGCCGAATGACGGGTCGGACGACGGGCCATGGCACCGGCCGTCGCCGCCGCGCCCACCTCCCCGGCGACTCAGTCGTGCGCCAGTGCAGCGCCATCGGGTACTCCGCCCGGGGCGTCGAGGCGTGGTGGGACGACGAGAGCCCGGTGCACGTCGAAGCGGTGGGGATCCCCCCCTATCCGGGCGGCGCCGCCCCGCGCGTCATCGGCCTGCTCCACCCCGCCACGCCGGAGGCGCCGGACGCGCCGGCCGCGCCGGAGATCGCCTACGTGTACGGCAGCGCGACCGAGCCGCGCGGCCCGGGACGACGCCTGGTCGTTCAGGTCGTCAACGACAAGACCGCGAACTGGGGCGGCGGCGGATTCGCGAGCGCCGTGCGTTCGGCGTGGCCGGTCGTGCAGGCGGACTTCCGCGACTGGGCGGAGCACCACCGCGCCGCGTTCCGGCTGGGCGGGGTCCGCGTCAGCCGGGTGGACGACGGGCTCAGCGTCGCGAGCGTGGTTGCGCAGCACGGGTACGGCCCCTCTCCGTCCCGACGCATCCGGTACGAGGCGCTCCGGACTGGCCTCCGTGCCGTCGCCCGGGCGGCGCACGAACGGCAGGCGACCGTGCACATGCCGAGGATCGGGATGGGCCACGCCGGCGGCGAGTGGGCGGTGATTGCGGACATCATCCGCGACACACTGCTCGCCGCGGACGTCCCCGTGACGGTCTACGACCTGCCCGGCGCGCCGCCGCCCGTCGACGTCCAGCCGAGCCTCCCCTTCGGGTGACGTCGCGTACCGACGGCCGTCGCTCCGCCCGCCCGCCGGGCCACCGCCGACGCGCCCCGCACGCCTAACCCATCCCCTCCCCCCGCGCCGGGCGGCGGACGGGCTCCGCGCCCCGGCGCGTCCCGTGCGTGCCGGCCGGCGCCGT